>DASSPH010000012.1 GCA_035699745.1 Vicinamibacterales bacterium | reverse complement strand
TAGGTGAGCATCTTCTCGGTGACTTCGAAGTCGGCGATGACGCCGTCCTTCATCGGCTTGATCGCCACGATGTTGCCGGGGGTGCGCCCCAGCATCTCCTTGGCGTCCTTGCCGACCGCCTCGATGCGGCCGTTGACCTTGTTGATGGCGACGATCGAGGGTTCGTTGACGACGATGCCCTTGCCGCGGGCGTAGACGCACGTATTGGCGGTCCCGAGGTCGATCGCCAGATCGCTCGAGAACATTGACAACAGTGACCGTAAGCTCAAATCCGCTCCTCGCTTCCGCTTCCCGCGATGTAAATCCCGTTCTTGCCGTGATCCTTGACGTGGTACATCGCCTCGTCGGCGGCCTGGATCAGGCCCTCCGTCGAGGCGGCCACGTCGGGCAGGGTCGCGACACCGACCGACACGGTCAGGTGGATCGCGAGCCCGTCGCCCTGGAGAAACCGGTGCGCGCCGATGCGGTCGCGGATACGCTCGCCGACCGCGGCCGCGCCGTCACTGCCGGTGTCGGGCAGGATCAGCGCGAACTCGTCGCCGCCGAAGCGCGCGACCACGTCGGTCTCGCGCGCGCTGAGGCGGATCAGACCCGCCGCTTCCACGAGCGCGCGGCTGCCGAAGAGGTGGCCGTGCGTGTCGTTGACCGACTTGAAGCCGTCCAGATCGATGAACAGCAATGAGAGCGGCCGGCCGCTGCGCGACGCGCGCTTGGTCTCGCGCCGCAGCACCTGCGAGAGATATCGCGAGTTGTAGAGCTGGGTCAGATCGTCGGTGACCGACAGCGCTTCCGCCCGCGCGACTCTCAAGGCGTTATCGAGCGCGATTGCCCCCGGCTCCAGTGCTCTGAGCAGCGCCGCCTCGGCCCCGGCCGAGAACTTCGGCGCCCGCGACGCCGGCGCGCGGTCCAGCCCCACCAGCGCCCCGACGGTGCGCCCGCGGCACTCCAGCGGAAAGCCGATGACGGCGCCGGTCCCGGACTCGCCGAAGCGCGCGTCGCCGCCCACGTCCGGCGCCGTGCAGACCTCGCCATGCTTCAGGATCCACTGGGCGACCGCCGCTGCGGGCGCCTCGAGCGAGGCCGACAGCCCGCGGGCACCGAACGTCCGGACCCCTGCGGCGTCGACGGCGTAGACGACCCAGGCCGGCGCGGGCAGCCATTCCGCCGCCCGCTCGACGATCGCGTCGGCGACCCGCTCCGGGTCGAGCGACGCATTTACCTCACGGATCAGGCTGGCGAGGAGGTCACCCCGGGAAAGCCGGGTTCGCAGCGCGCTCTGCAGCGGCCGGAGGCGGCTGGCCAGGTCCACCCGGGTGGACGATGACGGCGAGCGCCGGCCGCGGGCCGGCACACGCGTGCCCGATGGACGGCGGATGCGAGGCTGCGGAATGCCGGATCCCTCTAAGTCCTTCTAAACTCCACAAATATAGCATGGGAGCCGGGCCAAGCCGGGCAGGAAATCGGGAGGACAACGGCGGGAAGGACGGGAAAAGCGACGGGGCCATCCTCAACCGGCCCGCCCGGACATGCCGGAAGTCGAATCGTGCGCCGGCCGGCAGCGCTGCGAGGGGGGGCTCACAGGCGATGTTCGGGGCGATGTGGACCGGCCAGCCGTTCGCGAAGCGGCGGTCCGCCTCGAAGGCGACCGCGTCGTAGTCGTGCGCCGCGCGTCGCGCGAGATCGAAATCATCCGCGCGCGTGACGCCGGCACCCGCCGGCGGCGCTTGACGTGCGTGACCGCAACCGCGGTCTGCTGAACGATATGCGCCGGACCGCGGACGGCGGTCCGTGGCATAATTGCGTTTTCCGTTTCAGAGGTTTTTCCATGACGATGCTCGATCGGATGCGGCGGCACCGCGGCTGGCTCAAGTGGAGCCTTGCGATCGTGGTGGTGTCCTTCATCCTGCTGTATATCCCCAGCTTCATGAACGACCCCACGCAGGGGGCGGCGAACAATGCCGTGGTCGCCGATGTCGACGGACGCGAGATCACCGCGGCGCAGTTCCGGCGCGTGTACCAGCAGCAGATGCAGCAGTACCGCCAGTCGTACGGCGCCAACATCGACGAGCGCCTGCTGAAGCAGCTGGGGATCGATCAGCGGATCGTGCAGCAGATGATTCAGGAAGAGGCCTCGCTCGCCGAGGCCAAGCGGCTCGGCATCGCCGCCAGCGACGCCGAGGTCCGCGAGCGGATCCTCGCGCTGCCCGCGTTCCAGGAGAACGGCCAGTTCATCGGCGACGAGCGCTACCGGCAGCTGCTGCGCATGCAGACGCCGCCGATGCGGCCCGACGAGTTCGAGGATCAGGTCCGCCGCAGCATCGTGTCGGAGAAGCTGCAGGCCGCGGTGACCGGCTGGGTCACCGTCGCCGAGAGCGACGTGCTCGCCGAGTTGAAGAAGCGCAACGAGAAGGTGAAGCTCGCCGTCGTGACCTTCCCCGCAGACAAGTTCCGCGAGGGGCTCGCCGCCACCGACGCCGAGGTGGCGAAGCACTTCGAGGATCACAAGGAGAGCTACCGCGTCGCCGAGAAGCGGAAGGTGCGCTACCTGACGATCGACCAGGAAGCGATGCGCCAGAAGGCGGCCGTCACCGGACAGCAGATCGAGCGCTACTACAACGACAACGTCCAGCAGTACTCGACGCCCGAACAGGTGCGCGCCAGCCACATCCTGCTGAAGACCGAGGGGAAGGACGACGCGGCGGTGAAGAAGCAGGCCGAGGATCTGCTCGCGCAGATCAAGAAGGGGGGGAACTTCGAGGAGCTGGCCAAGAAGCACTCGGAGGACGAGGCGAGCGCGGCCAAGGGCGGCGACCTCGACTTCTTCAACAAGGGCGCCATGGTCCCCGAGTTCGACAAGGTCGCGTTCGAGCTGCAGCCCGGGCAGATGACGCAGGAGCCGGTGAAGAGCAGCTACGGCTACCACATCATCAAGGTCACCGACAGGCGCGCGGCGTCGCAGCGCACGCTCGCCGAGGTGCGCTCGCAGATCGAGGACCAGCTGAAATGGGAGCAGGCGCAGTCCGCGGCGCAGAAGCTGTCGGACCAGGTCGCCTCCGAGCTGAAGAAGCCGGCCGACTTCGAGACCGTGGCGCGCACGCGCGGCCTGCAGACCGGCGAGTCGGCGATGTTCGCGCAGGACGAGCCGATCACCGGCATCGGGATGGCGCCGGCGGTGGCGCAGCAGGCGTTCCAGTTGAAGGAAGGGGACGTCAGCGAACCGATCCGGACGCCGCAGGGCTACGCGTTCATCACCGTCACCGGCCGCCAGGACGCGTACCTGCCCAAGCTGGACGAAGTGAAGGCACGGGTGCGTGACGACGTCCTGAAGCAGAAGGCGATCGAGACCGCGCGGCAGAAGGCGGCGGCGCTCAACGCGGAGATGAAGGCGGGCGACTTCGACAAGGCGGCGAAGGCAGCGGGCCTCGACGTGAAGACGACCGAGCTCATCGCCCGCGGCGCGCCGATCGGGGACGCCGGCGTCAGCCCGGCGCTGGAAGCGGCGGCGTTCAGCCTGCCCAAGGGGGCGGTCAGCGACCCCGTCGTCACCGAGACCGGCGCGGCGATCGTGAAGGTGCTGGACCGCCAGGACGTGGCGCCCGACCAGGTCGCCAAGGAGAAGGAGTCGCTCCGCACCGAGCTGCTCAACGATCGCAAGCAGAAGTTCTTCGCCGCCTACATGGCCAAGGCGCGCCAGCGGATGAAGATCAATATCAATAGGGAGACGATCGCGCAGATCATCGGGTGATCGGGTGATCGGGTGATCGGGCGATCGGGCGATCGGGCGATCGGGCGATCGGGCGATCGGGTGATCGGGCGATCGGGTCATCTAGGGCGTGCGTCGATGCGATGCACGCTCCTTTCTTTTGTGCGCCTTCTTCCTTTCCAGATTCGCTTTGGCAGTACGGTGCGAAGCGCTGAAGATTGCTACGAGCTCTCGCGCCTCCCCGATCAGCGCGCTGGTTTCCGCGGTAGCTAACTGTGGATCGGCCTCCTGCAGCAACTCGAGCCACAGTTCCGTCTCGTCCGCCTCCTCGACCACGACTCCGATCTTCGCGCAGAACTCCTTGTCGCTTCGGCCGCGCTGGCAGGCCCTGTAGTTCGCGGCCACGGCCGTTCCCGCTCTGACCAACTGTTTCCCCACCTCGCGGACCACCCAGTCGCTCGGCAGCGATCGACACAATCGCACAATCGCGACTGCAAACTTCTTGGCCCGTTCACGCAGCTGCTGTGGAGTCATGTTCGCGGCACACGAGCAGATTGCGTGCCGGCCCGATTTCCTAATGATCGCGCGATTGAGCCGGAAAAGTACGCATGTTCCTCAACCTGTGAACGCAGACCTGATCGAACCTTCTTCGTACTACCCGATCACCCGATCACCCGATCACCCGATCAGTGTGTTATGGTCGGCGCCAGTGCTCACCGCCGGCCTCACTCCCGCCGAGCAGCGCGCCGTCATTTCGCGCGTCACCCGCCGTCTCGTCGCCTTCGCGTTCATCTGCTACGTCGTCGCCTACGTCGACCGGGTCAACATCGGCTTTGCCGCCGCCGACCTGCAGCGCGACCTGCGGCTGAGCGACACCGCCTACGGCATCGGCGGCGGACTGTTCTTCCTCGGCTACTGCCTGTTCGAAATCCCCAGCAACCTGATGCTCGAGCACGTCGGCGCGCGGCGGTGGATCGCGCGGATCATGATCGGCTGGGGCGTGGTCTCGATGGCGATGATGTTCGTCAGCGGCGTGGCGTCGTTCTACGCCGCCCGCGTCGTGCTCGGGATCGCCGAGGCGGGGTTCTTCCCGGGCATGGTGCTGTATCTCACCTACTGGATTCCCGCGTCCGAGCGCGCGCGCACCGGCGCGCTGTTCATGATGGCGGCGCCCATCGCCATCATCGTCGGCGCGCCGATTTCGGAATCGCTGCTGGGGCTCGACGGGACGCTGGGGCTGCGCGGCTGGCAGTGGCTGTTCCTGGTCGAGGGTCTGCCGGCGGTGATCCTCGGAATCCTGGCGCTGACCGTGCTGACCGACCGGCCCGAGCAGGCGCACTGGCTGCCCGCACGCGAGCGCGAGTGGCTGGCGCGGACGATGGCGGCGGAACGCGCCGCCCGTTCGGCTGGCCATGCGGCGTCGGTGTTCGAAGGGTTCCGCTCGCCGAAGGTGTGGCTGCTCGCGTCCGTCTATTTCCTCAACACCACGGTGACCTACGGTGTGTTCCTCTGGCTGCCGAAGATTCTGCGCGATCTCTCGGGACAGGACGGCTGGCGTCTGAGCCTGATGACCGCGGTGCCGTTCGTCGCCGCGCTGATCGGCATGGTGCTGATCGGACGCCATTCGGATCGCACCGGCGAGCGCCGGCGGCACGTCGCCGCCTGCGCGCTGACCGCCGCCACCGGGCTGGTGCTGGCGTCGTTCTTCACCGACAATCCGCTGCTGCTCGTCCTCAGCTTCACGCTGTCGCAGGTCGGCCAGCGCTCGGTGATGAGCGTGTTCTGGTCGATTCCGCCCATCGTGCTCGGCGGAACGGCCGCGGCCGCGGGGATCGCGCTCATCAACGCCGTGGGCAATCTCGGAGGCTTCTTCGGCCCCTCGATCATGGGCTTCATCCGCGACACCACCGGCGGCTACGGCGGCGGCTTCCTGGCGCTGGCCGGCGCGCTCGTGCTCGCGGCGAGTCTCGTCCTCAGCCTGCGGCTGCCGCCCGAACCTCGGCCCAGATAGCCGGGTCGACCTCGACGCCGTCGCGCAGACTCCGGGCGCGGATCTCGAGCGTCCGCTCGCCGGGGTACCGGACCTCGCCGGGACCGGCGGTCACGTGCTCGATCACCCCGTCGGCGAGCCGATCGACGTCCCCGGGCCCGAGCGCGGCGGGATCGATCGCGATGAAGACCTGCGACAGCCCGCTTTCCTCTTCCGGATGGCGCGAGATCTGGTGCGTGGCGAGTCCCGCGGCGAGCGCCGCGGCGATCAGATCCAGCGCGATCGACAGGCCGCTGCCCTTCCACGATCCGACCGGCAGCAGGCGGCCGGACGCGAGGATGGCGACGGGATCGTGGGTCAGAAGTCCGTCGGCGTCGTAGCCGCCGGCGACGGGCAGCCGCTCGCCGCGCGCGGCGTACTGCGTCAGCGCCCCGACCGAGAACTGCGACAGCGCCATGTCGACGACGACGTGGCCGCGCGTGCGCGGGAAGGCGACGACGAGCGGGTTGTTGCCGATGCGCGGATCGGCGGCGCCCCACGGAGGCACGTTGGCCAGCGTGTTGGTCCAGCAGATCCCGATCACGCCCGCATCGGCCGCCTGCCACCCGTAGCTGCCGCCGCGCATCCAGTGATTGGTGTCGCCGAGCGCGACGCAGCCGATCCCGTTCGAACGCGCCAGCGTGATGGCGCGCGCCATCGAGGTGCGCGCGTTGAGGTTGCCCGGCCCGCGGCGGCCGCTCCAGCGCTCCAGCGCGCCCGCCGCCGAGAGGCACGCCGGCGCGCCGTGCACGTCCACCACGCCGCGCGCGATCATCCGCAGGAAGCGCGGGAAGCGGTTCAGGCCGTGCGAGGCGACGCCGTCGCGCGAAGCTTCGGCGAAGAGGCGCGCGCACTCGTCGGCGCGCCGCGGCGCCATCCCGGTCCGGCGGAGCGCCTCCGCCATGATCGCGTGCAGCGTTTCGAAGGCGACTCTCAGTGTGTCCACGCGGTATAGACTACCCCCCGATGCAGATCGATCGCCGCCGGGAGCCGAAGGACCTGCTGCCGCGGATCCAGCGGCTCTTCGACGTCTCCGCCGGGAAACTGCTGGCGATCGAGGACAGCTGGCGGCCCGAGGACGGCGCGCCGGTGTTCACCGTCGAGGGCCGGTACCGGGCGCGCGGCTGGACCGAATGGACGCAGGGCTTTCAGTTCGGCTCGTCGCTCCTGCAGTACGACGCGACCGGCGACGAAGAGTTCCTCGATCTCGGCCGCGAGCGGACGCTGAACCGCATGTCGGGCCACCTGACGCACATGGGCGTCCACGACCACGGTTTCAACAACGTCAGCACCTACGGCAATCTGTGGCGGCTCGCCCGGGAGAAGCGGATCGACGCCAGCGACTGGGAAGTGCGGTTCTACGAGCTGGCGCTGAAGGTCAGCGGCGCGGTGCAGGCGCGGCGCTGGACGTCGCTGCCCGACGGCGGCTACATCTATTCGTTCAACGGCGCCCACTCGCTGTTCGTCGACACCATCCGCTCGCTGCGGGCGCTGGCGCTGGGGCACGTGCTCGGCCAGCGGCTCATGGAAGAACAGGACGCGGCCGTCAGCCTGCTCGACCGGCTGATCGATCATGCGCGCACGACGGCGCGCTACAACGTCTACTTCGGCCGCGGCCACGACGCCTACGACGTGCGCGGCCGCACCGCCCACGAGAGCCTGTTCAACGTCGCCAGCGGCACCTATCGCGGACCCAGCACGCAGCAGGGCTACTCCCCGTTCAGCACCTGGACCCGCGGTCTCGCATGGGCGATGCTCGGCTTCGCCGAACAGCTCGAGTTCCTCGCCAGCATCCCCAACGAAGCGCCGGACACCTCGATGCTGCTCGATGCCGCGGTCGCGACCTGCGATCACTACATCGACGAAGCCACCGCAGCCGACGGGATCCCGTACTGGGACGCCGGCGCCCCCGGGCTCGCGCAGATGCCCGACTGGCGCGATCGCGCCGCCGATCCGTTCAACGCCTTCGAGCCCGTCGACAGCTCGGCGGCGGCGATCGCCGCGCAGGGCCTGCTGCGGCTCGCGCGCGTGCTCGCGGCGCACGGCCGTCAGCCCGAGGCGGATCTCTACACCCAGGCCGGCCTCCGGGTCGTCGAGACGCTGCTCGAGGAGAGCGGGCCGTACCTGAGCACGGATCCGAAGCACCAGGGTCTGCTGCTGCACTCGGTGTACCACCGGCCGAACAACTGGGATCACATCCCGGAAGGCTCCGCGATCCCGCGCGGCGAATCGAGCCAGTGGGGGGATTACCACGCGCGGGAAGTCGCGCTCTACATCAAACGTCTCGCGGAGGGTGGGCCGTACCTGGCCTTCTTCGGATCGTGACCGCGGCACGCGGCACGGCGCTCGTCACCGGTGGAACGCGCGGCATCGGCCTCGGTGTCGCGCGGGCGCTCGCCCGCGACGGGTGGAACCTCGCGCTCTGCGGCGTGCGGCCCGCCGCCGACGTGTCCGCGACCGTGGCGGAACTGCGTCAGCCCGGTAACGAGGTGAGCTACGAACCGGCGGACATCGCGCTCCGCGCCGATCGCGACCGGCTGGTCCGCGCCGTTCTCGCCAGGCACGGCGCGATCAACGCGCTCGTGAACAACGCCGGCCGAGCCCCGCGCCAGCGCGCCGATCTCCTCGACGCCGCCGAGGACAGCTTCGAGGAGCTGATCCGCACGAATCTGCAGGGCCCGTACTTTCTCACCCAGGCGATCGCCCGCGAGCAGACGATGCGGCGGCACACCGATCCCGGCTTCGCCGCGGCGATCGTGTTCATCACGTCCGTGTCCGCCGAGATGGCGTCGGTCAATCGCGGCGAATACTGCGTCAGCAAGGCCGGGCTGTCGATGGCGGCGCGGCTCTTCGCCGTGCGGCTCGCGCCCAGCGGCATTCCGGTGTACGAAGTACGGCCCGGGATCATCGAGACCGACATGACCGCCGCGGTGAAGGCGGTTTACGACAAGCGCATCGCGGAGGGCCTGGTTCCGGAGTCCCGGTGGGGCTCGCCCGACGACGTCGGCCGCATCGTCGCGGCGCTGCTGCGCGGCGATGCCCCCTACGCCACCGGAACGATCGTCAACGTCGATGGAGGACTGTCGCTCCCGCGCCTGTAGCGGGAGCCGAAGCTGGAAAGCGAGGCGATCATGTTGCTCATCGGCATGCTGCTGCTGTTCGGCACATCCCAGTCACCCGATCGTTCCCCGACCAGCGTTCGTGTCTACGTCTTCACCGAGACGGCGGCGTCCGGCGCCCGGACGCCGGAGGAGGCGGAGCGGCTGGAGGCGGTCGGCGACGTGCGCGAGGCGCTGCGCCGGAAGAAGGGCATCACCATCGTCGACACTCGCGAGGAGGCGAACGTCCTGGTCGAGGTGACGGGACGCGAGCGCCGCGACGAGCCGCCGGGCGCGTTCGGCGGCAAATCGATCACCCGAATGGGGGATACGATCATCCGCCTGCGGGTGAAATCGGGTGACGACGAGACCGAACTGAAGGGGATGGGACTTGGCACCTGGGGACGCGCGGCGAACGACGCCGCGGATCGTTTCATGAAATGGATCGCGCGGCGCGAACCGCGGCGTCTGGCGGCGATCCTGACGGGACCCACATGCGAACACTGCTGACGCTCTCGATTCTCGCCGCCTTCTGCGCGGTCGCGCCTGGCCGTGCCCAGCCGCGCGCCGCGCTCGACATCCACTTCATCGACGTCGAAGGAGGGCAGGCCACGCTGCTGGTGACGCCGTCGGGCCAGTCGATGCTGATCGACACCGGCTATCCGGGGTTTGGCGGCCGCGACGTGAACCGCGTCGTCAACACGATCAGGCAGGCGGGACTCAGCCGCCTCGACTATCTGCTGGTGACGCACTATCACGACGATCATGCCGGCAACGCCGCCGCGATCGCGGCGAAGGTCCCGGTCGGCACGTTCATCGATCACGGTCCGACGGTCGAGACCACCGACGACGCCTGGGTGCTGTTCGAGAGCTACGCGAAGGCGCGCGCCCAGGGGCGGCACCGGCTGGTGAAGCCGGGCGACAAGCTCCCCATCCGGGATCTGGACGTCACCATCGTGACCGCGCACGGCGAGCGAATCCCCCGGCCGCTGGCGCCGGCGGCGGCCGCCAACGCCGCCTGCGCGTCGTTCACGCCCAAGGAGGTCGACACCTCGGAAAACGCCCGCTCGGTCGGCAGCGTGATCGCATTCGGCCGGTTCCGGATGGTCGACCTCGGCGATCTCACGTGGAACAAGGAGCAGGAGCTTGCCTGCCCGGCCAATCTGCTCGGCGCCGTCGACGTCTACCTCACCACCCACCACGGATTGAACCAGTCGGGGCCGGCGGTCCTGGTGCACGCGCTGCAGCCCCGCGTCGCGATCATGAACAACGGTCCCGCCAAGGGGGGCGAGGCCGAGGCGATGCAGATCGTGCGGAGCTCGCCGGGCCTCGAGGACTTCTGGCAGCTGCATTACGCCGTGAACGCGGGCGCCGCGAACATGCCGGCGCCGATGATCGCCAATCTCGACGAGTCGACGGCGCACAACATCAAGCTCTCGGCGCAGCGCGACGGCAGCTTCACGGTGACGAACGGCCGCACCGGCGAGACGCGCGCCTACAAGGCGCGGACGGCTGCGCCGGGCGCGAGGTAATCCGATGCTGCACCTGCTGATCACCGCCGTCCTCGCCGCCGCGCAGTGGACCGAGTTCCGCGGCCCGCAAGGCACGGGCATCGTGCGCGACGCCAGGATTCCCGAGAAATGGAGCGAGACCGAAAACGTGCGCTGGAAGGTGCCGGTGCACGGCCGCGCGTGGTCGTCCCCCGTGGTACTCGGCCGGCAGGTGTGGCTCACCACGGCGACACCGGACGGCAGGCAGCTCTACGCGATGGCGTTCGACAAGGACACCGGCCGGACGATCTTCGATCTCAAGCTGTTCGACGTCGCGACGCCGCAGTTCGCCCACTCGTTCAACACCTACGCCTCCCCCTCGCCGGTGATCGAGCCCGGGCGGGTCTACGTGACGTTCGGATCGCCGGGGACGGCGGCGCTCGACACGGCGACCGGCAAGGTGATCTGGGAGCGCCGCGATCTCGAGTGCAATCACTTCCGCGGCGCCGGCTCGTCGCCGATCGTGTTCCGCGATCTGCTGATCATGCACTTCGACGGCAGCGACGTGCAGTACGTCGTCGCGCTCGACAAGCGGACCGGGCGCACGGTGTGGAAGACGCCGCGCTCCGTCGATTTCAAGGACCTCGAGCCGAACGGGAAGATCAAGGCGGACGGCGACTTCCGCAAGGCGTTCGCGACGCCGTTGATCGTGACCGTCGCCGGACAACCGGTGCTGATCAGTCCCGGCTCGATGGCGGCGTACGGCTACGATCCGCTGACCGGCAGGGAACTCTGGCGTCTCGAAGAGCGCACCAGCTTCTCCTCGAGCACGCGTCCGGTCGCCGGGCACGGGCTGGTGTTCTACACGACGGGCTTCAACACCGGCCAGGTGCTCGCCGTCCGTCCCGACGGGCGCGGCGACGTCACCGAGACGCACGTCGCCTGGCGCTCGACGCGCGGCGCGCCGAAGAAGCCGTCGCTGCTGCTGCACGACGACCTGCTCTTCATGGTCAACGACAACGGCGTGGTCGCGTGCGTCGAGGCCAGGACCGGCGCCGAGGTCTGGACGGGGCGCCTGAACCAGACCTATTCCGCGTCGCCGATCAGCGCCGGCGGGCGCGTCTACTTCTTCGGCGAGGATGGCAAGGCCACGGTGATCGAAGCCGGCCGGACGTTCAAAGTCATCGCCGAGAACCTGCTGGACGACGGGTTCATGGCGACGCCTGCCATCGACGACGCCGCGCTCTACGTCCGGACGAAGTCGCACCTGTATCGGATACAGGGCCGCTAATTGAAGATTGGACGATTGGCGATTGGCGATCGACAGTTGAAGATTGGCGATTGGCGATCGACGGATTGTCGATTGAGGAATCGCCAATCTCCAATCCGTCGATCACCAATCCCTCAATCGACAACTGTCGATCGGCAATCGCCAATCGGCAGTCTGCAATGACGGCTTCGGCTACTTCGGGTAGTTGATCAGAACAACCAGATCCTCGCTGCCGGTCTGCTTCAGGCTGTGCGAGCTGCCGGGACGCGTGAGCACCGCCGTGCCGGGCGTGATCTCCACGGTCTTGCCGTCCAGCGTCATCGTCCCCGTGCCGCTGAGGACGTAGTAGATCTCGTCTTCCTTCTGCACGTGATGGCCGACGCCGGATCCCGGCTTGAACGCGCGCTTCCGGAACACCAGCGTCAGGTTCGGGACCTTGCTGAAGAACGAGTAGCCGACCGTCTGGCCGCCGCCGTTGTGCGTGCCGGGCTCGTTCTTCGCCACGTCCGCGTCGCGCTCGATGACGATGCCGCCGGGGGCGGGAGACTGCATCGCCTGCACCCCGGCGTGCAGGCCGGCGCCAAGCGCGATCAGCGCGAGCATCGTGATCACTCTCATGGCTTCTCCATCCTTCCTGAACGGGCCGAACGATAGATCGCGTCGATGACCGCCACGCTGCGCCGCCCCTCGCGCGCGTCGCACGCCGGCGCGGCGCCGGCGCGGACGGCGCGGATGAAATCCTCGAGCACGCGGCGGTGCGGCGCGGCGTCGCCGACGACGGCGGCCCGCGCCGGTTCTTCGTGGACGATCGTCGCCTCGGTACCGTTGATCTCGAGCCGGCGCGGGAACCCCGGCGCGGCGGCGGTGGTCGCCTCGATCGTGCCGAATGCACCGTTCTCGAACTCGAGCGCGGCGACCGCCGTGTCTTCCACCTCGATCTGGTGGAGACGATTCGCCGTTCTGCCCATCACGCCCGACACCGGGCCGAACAGCCACAGCAGCACGTCGACGGTGTGGATCCCCTGGTTCATCAGCGCGCCGCCGCCGTCGAGCGCGCGCGTGCCGCGCCAGCGCGAGTTGGCGTAGTACTCCGGCGGACGATACCAGGGCAGGCGCCCGGCGATGAACACGGGCTTGCCGATCGCGCCGCTGTCGATCTTCTGCTTGATGGCGACGAGCTCCGGCAGGAGCCGTTCCTGGAAGAAGACGCCGACCTTCACCCGCGCACGGTCCGCTTCGGCGATCAGGGCGTCGATGCGCGCCGGGGTGATGTCGAGCGGCTTCTCGACGATGACGTGGAGCCCGCGCCGAATGGCGGCGATCGCCTGTTCGGCGTGCAGCCCGGAGGGACTGCCGATGGCGATCGCGTCCATCGGAGCGGCGAGAAAGGACTCGAGGGTGTCGTACGCGACAGCGCCGGCCCGGTGAGCCAGCGCCGCTGCCTTGTCGCGATTGCCGCCGTGGACGGCGACGACCTCGACACCGTCGATCCCCTGCGCGGCACGGACGTGGGTGTCGCTGATGCCGCCGGCGCCGAGAATGCCGATCCGCACGCGCGTCGGCGGCCGGCTACTTCGCCGCGGTCCGGATCTCGACCTTGCGGTACCAGACCTGGTTGCCGTGATCCTGCAGCAGGATGTGCCCCTTCACCGGCGTGCCGAAGCGCGCGATGTCCTTGAACTTGCTCTTGGCGATCGCGTCCTTCAGCTTCGGCGAGTTGAGCTCGTACTCGAG
>DASSPH010000011.1 GCA_035699745.1 Vicinamibacterales bacterium | reverse complement strand
GTGCAGGCTGCAGGCCTTCCGGCCCTCATCCCCCTTACCCGAATAGTCCAGAATCCGCCCGCCCTTGATCGTGCCGCCCCCCTTGCCGGTGATCAGGAACGGCAGCTGGTTCGCGGTATGGAGATCGCCGTCGAAGAGGCTCGAGGTGGCCACCAGGATCGAGTTGTCGAGCAGCGACGACTCCCCTTCCGGGATGTCCTTCATGCGCTGTGTGAGGTAGGCGAACTGCGCGATGTGGTACTGATTGGTCTTCAGGTACATCGCCTCCTTGTCGGCGGCGCGGCCGTTGTGCGTGAGGTCGAGATGCAGCGCCCCCTGCACCCCTTCCAGGAACTTGAAGTTCATCTGCGACAGATCGTTGTTGAGCATCAGCGTCGCGACGCGGGTCCTGTCCATCTGGAACGCGAGCACGATCAGATCGAGCATCAGCTTCATGTGATCCGGGACGTTCTGCGGCAGCTCGTTCTTCGGGCGCGGCATGTCGGGCTGCGCCAGCGTCGGACGCCAGCCTTCGATGCGCTCTTCCTTCGACGCGCGCTCGATCCGTTTCTCGATGTCGCGGATCGATTCGAGATACTCGCTCAGCTTCTCGTTGTCGCCGCGGCTGATCCTCGGCCTCAGGCTCTGTGAGTCCCGCCGGACCTCGTCGAGGATGCTCCGATCGAGCTGACGGCCGCTGCCGTCACCCACCAGGCGATCGAAGACGCGCGACGGATACAGCTCCTTGGTCGCCGGCTTGGTCGGCGAGATCCACGACACGCTCGAGCCGTAGATCATCGAGAGGCCATCCTCGAGGCGCAGCTCGTTCGGCTCGATGCCGAGCACGAGGCTCGGAACCGCCGTGCGGCCGCCGATCCGGGAGGCGATGATCTGGTCCATCGACGTGCCGACGCGGATCTCGTTCGGGTCGAGGCTGACGGGCGCGCCCGAGAGGACGTTCATCCGCCCGAGGTGAGGACTGGTCGAGACCTCCGCCGTCCTGTTGAAGAGCCCCTGCAGGAACACCATGTCCTGCCGGTGCGGCATCATCGGCAGCAGCCCGGGACCAAGCTCCATGCTCGCCCCCTGACCTTTGGCCCACCAGTGGATCGGCTCCACGCCGTTCGAGAAAAAGACGATGCCGAGCCGCAGCGGCGGCGCGTTCACCTTCGTCGCTTGACCGAAGACCGGCAGCGACTCCATCCACGGCAACGCGAGCGCGACCCCCATGCCGCGGAGGAAGTGACGCCGCGAGAAGTGACCCGAACCATTGCTCATTTGCTGCTCCCGGCACGGTTGCGGAACTGGCGGCTCGTGACGATGGCGGTGGCGAGGTCCGACACGGACGCAGCGCCGCCGCGCCTGGCCATGGCTTCGACCAGGCCGCGGTCGGAACCCCTCACGGTTCGTCCGAGCGCGTAGCCAATCATCTTCTTCGCCAGCGTCGTCACCACCTGCTTGTCGTGTTGCTGCAAGTACCGCAGCAGACCATCGGGTCCGACGATCGTGGTCTTGTCGGCGAATTCCCCGGTGACGTCCACGGGCTTGCCGTCGGCATAGGCCGCGCGGGATCGCCCGACGGCGTCGAAGCCCTCGAGCGGAAAGCCGAGCGGGTCGATGCGCAGGTGGCAGTTGGCGCAGGTGGCGTTGCGCTTGTGCTGGGCCAGCTTCTCGCGCAAGGTGAGGCCGTTGAACGTCCGGTCGTCGGCCGCGATGGTGCCCGCGTCGGCCGGCGGCGGCGGCGTCGGCGTGCCGAGAATGCGTCTCAGGATCCAGTCGCCGCGCTTGACCGGACTGGTGCGGAGCGGCGCCGAGGTCGCCGTCAGCACGGAGCCGAGACGCAGCGCGCCGCCGCGGTTGAATGCGCCGGCGCCTTCCACCAGTTCCATGCGCTCCGCCGACGCCACGCTGCGCTCGATGCCGTAGAAGTCCGCCAGCGGCTTGTTCAGGAAGGTGTAGTCGGCCGCGAGGATCTCGCTGACGGGCCGGTCGCGCCGGACGATGTGCTCGAAGGTCGAGATCGCTTCCTCGTACATCGCCGCCCTCACTTCGTCGGTGAATTCCGGGAAGCGTCCGGTGTCCACGCCGCGGTAGCGATCGAAGTGATAGAAGCCCAGCCACTGCCCGAAGAACTCGGTCGCGAAGCGGCGCGCCTTCGGATCGGCGGTCATGCGCTTCACCTGCCTGGCGAGCAGCGCCGGACGACTGAGCTCGCCGGCCGCCGCGGCGCGGCGCAGCTCGTCGTCGGGAACCGAGGACCACAGGAAAAAACTCATCCGGCTGGCGAGCTCGAAGCCGTTCAGGGGACGCTCGGGCCCCGGAGCATCGGTCTCGAGGCGATAGAGGAACGCCGGCGAGACGAGGACTCTCGCGAGAAGAGCGCGGATGGCCGCGTCGTGATCGAGACCATTCGCCGTACGAGCTCGCTGGTAGAAGGTCCGCAGACTCGCCTTCTCGGCGGCCGTCAGCGGGCGGCGCCACGCGCGGCTGGCGAACGCGAGCGCGTCCGTTACGTGACCGGGCTCGGCGAGCGCCTGCGCCTTCCTCACCTGGTCATAGTGCGCGCGCAGCGCGAGGACGTGCGGCCGGATCGCCGAGGGCAGCGCCGCGATGCGGCTGGCGGTCATGTCTTCGATCTTCCGGCTGTCCAGCGCCACCTCGTAGTGATCCGCCAGCATCGCCAGATACGCGTCGTGGTACGGCCACGATCCGAAGAGATCGTTCCATGCCTGGTTCAGCCGCGCGCGATCGGCGCCGTCCACGATGTTCTCGGTGAAGAACCGGTCGTTGCGCTGGTACTTCACGTTCATCACGAACGCGTCGTGCTCGGGGCTGTTGTAGGTGTTGTCGAACGGCGGCGGCACCGGATCCTTGTCGGCGGGATTGGCTTCGCCGTGCGAGTTGGGCGGCAGCAGCGAGACGTACTCGGCGATGCGTGCACGGAACTGCTCGTAGCCCGTGCTCTTCGGGTCGCCGAGAATCGCGCGCTGCGGCGCATCGCGCGGCGATCCTTCGGCGCGGTCCGAGATGGTCACGCGGATCACCGCGTTCCGGTCGCTGCCCAACTCGGCGTCGGCCTGGAACTCCACCAGGTTGTCGCCGGGCGGCACGTCGATGGAGAACGACATCGTCTTCGTGGCGGCAAAGTCCTCGGGGCCCATGACGCTTGCGTCCGGGCTCGTACCGAACGCGAGCGATCCGGCGACGTCGGCGGGCAACGAGAGCCGCAGCGAGCGCGTGGAGAGAATCGGCCCGGAGGCGCCGCGCCCTCGGCCTGCCCCGAGCGCCGTCGAGGGGCCCGCGCCGCCTGCCGCGCCAGGGGCACGCGTGACGATGCGCGGATTTCGCCAGATGACTGCGGGTCTCGATCCGGGTCTCGGGTTGACGTCCGCGTACGTGAGCAACACCTTCACCGGCCCGGCAGCCACCGAGGGACGACCGCGGCCGCCGCGCGGATTCAACGTGTAGGTGTAGCGGCGTGTGGTCTCCGCCTTCAGCGTGGTGTCGTCGAAGACCAGCGGACTCTCGTCGCCGGCGCCGCCGGCCGCGAGATCGCCGCGGGCGAAGAACCAGCTCGGCCAGGTCGTCAGCGCCTTGTAGAGATCGTCGCACCCGGCGCGGGCCGCGGCGAGCGACGCCGCCACGTCCGGCCCGGGCGCGGGCAGCTTCGTCCAGCCGTCCACGGTGACGCGGGTGGGATACCCGCTATCCCGCGTGTTGAGCACCGTCCAGACGTGCTCGGCGAAACGGCCGGTGATGCCTTCCTTCGCCGCGAGCCCGCGAATCGTCGCCGCAGGATCGCCGAGCGCGACGCGATGCTTGTAATACCAGGCGACGAAGAACGCCTTGCCGTACCGATCGAGCCCGAACGGGCGTCCGCCTTCTCCCGAGACGACGCGAAACCCCTTCGACCGATAGAGGCCGTTGATCCGGTTGAGCGCGGACAGCTCGAGGCCGGTCCTGCCGGCATCGGCGAAGAACTCGAGGGGTCCGGCACCGACCACGGCGTGATCGGCGACCTGCTTCGCGGCCTCGAGATAGCGCTCGACGCTCGTCTCCTCGACGAACTGCACGTCGCCGAAGTTGGTGAACCCTTCGCCCCCGACCGAGTCGCTGGAGGCATCGATGCCGGCGTCGAGATCCAGGCCGGTCAGATCGCGAACGGCATACGCGTACTCGGCGCTGGTCAGCCGGCGGACGGTGATTCGCCCGGGATCGCCGGCGTGCTTCGCTTCGTACGCGGCCAGGGCTGAGCGGATCCACGCCCCTGTCGCCGCGCGCTCGTCGTCGGTCGGAAAGAGATCGGCGTCATCTCTGGGCGGCATCGCGCCCGTCTCGAGCATCTCCGCGACCTTGTTCCACTCTTCCCAGTAGTCGCCGACGGACGACTGCGCGGACAGCCGGATCAACCGCTCGATGCTGACATCCCCCTTGTGCCTGGTGCCGCCGTGGCATTCGAAGCAGTACTTCCGGAAGGTCTCAGGCGGTTGGAAGGTTCGGGAGGAAGCCACCGCCGGCGGCGGTGCGGCGCGCCGGGGCGCGGGCGCTTGTGCCGCCATCACGGATGCCCCGCCGAGCAGGAGTGCTGCGCCGAATGTCAGACGCGTCATCGGGCCCGGGCGATTTTACCCCGGCGGGCACGCGCAGTTGCGAAGTGAGTGGTGCGGCCGATGCGGGAAGCTCAGGAACGGAACATCATGAGCGTGAGGACGACGGCGACGATCGCGAAGCCCATGAACGGGGTGGAGTCCGGCGTATAGTCGCCGGCCGATCGGACGACCATGTTGCCGAAGTCCAGCGCGCGCGACGCCAGTCCGCTCAGTTGAACGACGGGATCGCCGGCAAACGCATTGACCTGCGCACGGACGTCCGGGCTGATGATCGACACGCCGGCCGCCAGCGTGCAGAGGCCGCTGACGCCGACCATCGCATCGCCGGCGTGGCTGCGAGCGCGAGACATGCCCCCAGTGGAGCAAGCGGCGGGCCCGCTTTCGGCCGGATCGGCGACTCAACAAACGGAATGACTTGCGACGATCGCCGCCGGCGGCACGGCCCGGGAGTGTTCTGAAAGAGCTCGTATCGTGTTCTAAAACGGCACACTCGGAATCTGCCGGGGCCAGTTTGCCATTGCGAGTGATCGCCGCTGCAACTAGCATCTGCGTCATGCGAACCATCAAGTCACTTTCATCTCGAGTCTCGGCCGGCTGCGTGGCGCTGGTGATTGGCTGCGCGGTCGGACCGCTGGTCGCCCACGGCAGGCTCGGGGCTGTCCCGGCCCTCGAGGGACAACCGCCGGCCCCCGGCGCTCAGCCGCCCGGCCGTGGCGGTGGCGGCGGACGCGGGGGCGCGGGGACCGCGATCTTCCTGGCGACCGACGCCAACAAGGACGGCAGTGTCACGCGCGACGAGTTCAAGGGCGCGTTCGACCGCTGGTTCACCGAGTGGGACGCCGCCAAGGCGGGCTCGCTGACCGCCGCACAAGTCGGCGAAGGCCTGGGCCGCGTCCTCGCCGCGAACACTCCGGCGCCGCCGGCGCCGCAGCAGGATGCGTGCGGCGGGCGCAGCAACAACCCGCGCGTGCCGTGCCCGGCCGACGTCGACAAGATGATGGCGGCGCTCCCGGCAACGGCGATGGCCAAGCCGGCACGTCCGCGGAAGGCGCTCGTGCTGGCCAGCACGCGCGGCTTCGTCCATTCCTCCATTCCGCTCGCCGCGAAGATGATCGAGGAGATGGGCAAGAAGACCGGCGCGTGGGCGGCGACGACGACCTACGACGCGGCCGACATCAACACCGCGAACCTGAAGCAATACGACGTCATCGTGCTGAACAACACGACCGGATGCTTCCTCGACGATCCGAATGACGCGGCGGCGACCGCGGCGCGCCGCGCGGCGCTGCTCGAGTTCATCCGCGGCGGCAAGGGGATCGCCGGCCTCCACGCGGCGTCGGATTCGTACCACGGCTCATCGTGTGGCGAGGGCGTTCCCGGAGGAGCGCGCGGCGCGCAAGCGGGCTTGCCCGCCGGAGCGCGCGGCGCCCCGGGCGGCGGCCGCGGCGGCGCGGCGACCCCCTATGTCGCGGCGCTGTTCGTGCAGGGCGACAAGGACGCCGACCAGAAACTGTCGCGCGCCGAGTTCACGGCGGCGATCGACGGCTGGTACGACAAGCTCGATCCCGACAAGGCGGGACGCGTGGCGCAGGCGGACTTCGGACCGCGGTTCGCGGGCCTGCTGCCGCCGCCTCCGCCCGGCGGTGGCCGTCAGAACGCGGGCGCTTCGCCGCAGCGCCCCGGCGGCGATCCGCTCTGGCCCGAGTGGAACAGGGTCATCGGCGGCTACTTCAAGTTCCACTGGAACGATCCGCAGCTCATCACGGTCAAGATCGACGACCCGAAGAGCCCGTTGACTGCGATGTTCAAGGGGCAGGAGTGGGAGATCCGCGACGAGACCTACACGTTCAACCAGGAATCCTTCTCGCGCGACAACGTGCGCGTGCTCACCAGCGTCAACTACGACAAGATGAGCGCCGAGGACAAGGCGAAGGAGCCGAATCCGCGCAGCGATCACGACTACGCGTTGAGCTGGGTCCGCCGCGAGGGCAAGGGCCGCCTCTTCTACGAGGCGCACGGCCACCACGAACGCAATTACGCCGTCACGCCGTTCCTCGAGCACATTCTCGCCGGCGTGCAGTACGCGCTCGGCGACTTGAAGGCGGACGACACGCCCGTACCTAAAGGAACGAGGTGAGCCGGGCCGACGGCCCGGCTTCGGCAAGGCACCAAGGCAGCAAGGCACGAAGACCCAACCAATTTGGCTTCGTGCCTTCGTGCCTTGGTGCCTTCCGGCGAAGCGACGCCTGAGCGCGTCTCAGCGCGCCGCGGTCGACGTACTCGTTGCCGCGGCGGGCTTGAACAGCAGCGGCGCGACCTCGCGGAGGTGATGCCGCCACACCACCCACTCGTGGCGCCCTTCCGTGACGCGCCAGGTGTGCGTAATCTTCGCCTTCGTGAGCGCCTCGTGCAGGGCGTTCGCGCCGGCGGACACCAGCGCATCGTCCTTCCCCACGCCGAGCCAGATCAACTTCATCTTCTTGTTCGTCACGGCGGCGTTGAAGAAATCGGGATAGAGCGTATCGGCGTTGTTCGAGCCGGCGCTCATGATCACCAGCGAGTGGAAGGTGTCGGGATTCGAGAAGCCGACCGCCACCGTCTGGCCGCCGCCCATCGACAGCCCGCCGAGCGCGCGGTTGTCCGCCCCGGGCAGCGTGCGGAACGTCTTCTCGACGAAGGGAACGACGTCCTTGAGCAGGTCCTGGCCGAAGAGTCCGCCCGGTGAGGCCGCCGGTGTGCCGGCCGCGGGCGGCGGCGCCCCTCGCCCGCCCTGCATCGCGCTGCGATCCTGCTCGCGATCCGGTCCCGTGCCGACGCCCTGCCGCGCGTAGCCGAGCGGGGTCACGAGAATCATGGGCTTCGCCTTCCCCTCGGCGATCAGGTTGTCCATGATGTAGTTCGCGCGTCCGGTCAGAATCCAGCTCGAGTCGATGTTCCCGGACCCGTGGAGCAGGTAGAACACGGGATAGCGCGTGGCGCCCCGATCGTAGCCGGGAGGCGTGTACACCCACAGCGTGCGCGGCGCCCCGATCGTCTTCGAGTGGTAGGTCTCCATCCGGACGGCCCCGTGCGGCACCTCCCTGGCGTCCTCGAACTCCGGGCCGTCGCCGGGAATCTCGAACATGCTCGCGGACGGGAACCCGCCGAACCCGAGCTTGACCGACGGATTCGCGGGATCCATTGCGACGACGCCCCCCTGCCCGTTCACCGCGTCGACGCGGAACTGGTAGTTGTAGACGTCGTGCGGCAGCGGGCCGATCGTGACCGACCAGACGCCGGTCGCGTCATCCTTCGTCATCGGGTACGACGGCTTGCCTTCGAGCTCGCCGATCAGCTCGACGCTTCTGGCGTTCGGCGCGCGGAAGCGCAGCGTCACGGTTTTGTCAGCGTTGACCTGCGGCGACACGATCGGCGCGGGGCGCGCGGGCTGCCCGTACACCCCGACTGCGGCGGCGGCGAATGCGGAAGCGAGGAGGATGCGTTTCATCGGCACATACTACAATGCCGCGCGATGATCACCCCGGCTCCCCGCGCACGAGTGGCCACGGCTCTGCTGGCCGCCATCGGCGCCGCCGCGGCCGCCCAGGCGCCGGTCGGCGATGCCCCGAGACGGCTCGTCCCCGCCGAACTGCAGGACAGCACCTGGCTCCAGAGAGCCGCCGCGGCGCAGGCACGGACGGCGTCGAGCCTCACGGCGTTCCACGACTTCCAGTTCACCGACCGCCTCGCCGACAGCGGCATCACGTTCAAGCACGGCATCGTCGCCGACGCGGGCAAGGCCTACAAAGCGGTTCACTACGATCACGGCAACGGCGTGGCGGTGGCCGACGTGGACGCGGACGGCCGGCTGGACGTGTACTTCGTCAACCAGGTCGGCGGCAATCAGCTCTGGAGAAACCTCGGCGGCGGACGGTTCGAGAACATCACGGCGGCCGCGGGTGTGGCGGTGCCGGACAAAGTGAGCGTGTCGGCGTCGTTCGCCGACATCGACAACGACGGCGACGCCGATCTCTATGTCACCACCGTGCGAGGCGGCAACACTCTCTTCGAAAACGACGGCCGCGGCCGCTTCAAGGACATCTCTGCGGCGTCGGGCGTCGACTACGTCGGCCACTCGTCGTCGGCGGTGTTCTTCGACTACGACCGCGACGGCAGGCTCGATCTGTTCCTGGTCAACGTCGGCCGCTACACGACGGACCGGAAGGCGGGAGACGGCTACACCTACTACGTCGGCATCGACAAGGCGTTCGAGGGGCATCTGAAGCGGGCGCTCGCCGAGCCGAGCATCCTGTACCACAACGCCGGCAGGAACCGCTTCGTCAATGTCTCGAAGCAGACCGGACTCGAGGACCTGTCGTGGTCCGGCGACGCGAGCGCCGTCGACGTCAACGACGACGGCTGGCTGGACCTGTATGTGCTCAACATGCAGGGAGACGACCAGTATTACGAGAACGTCGGCGGCAAGCGTTTCGTCAGGAAGAGCCCCGAGGTGTTCCCGCGCACGTCGTGGGGCGCGATGGGGATCAAGGTCTTCGACTTCAACAACGACGGACGCCTCGACATCTTCGTCACCGACATGCACTCGGACATGAGCGACATGATCGGCCCCGAGCGGGAGAAGACGAAGTCGACCATGCTGTGGCCGGCCTCGGTCGTCGGCAGCGGCAAGACCAGCACCTGGGGCAACTCGTTCTTCCTCAAGGAAGGCGCTGGCAAGTTTCGCGAGGTCTCCGACACCGTCGGCGCGGAGAACTACTGTCCCTGGGGTCCGAGTGTCGGCGACCTGAATGCCGACGGGTGGGACGACGCGTTCATCGCCTCCGGCATGAACTACCCGTTCCGCTACATGGTCAACTCGGTGAAGCTCAACGACCGCGGCCGGCGGTTCGCCGACGCGGAGTTCCTGCTCGGCATCGAGCCGCGGCAGGGCGGCCTGACGACGCCCTGGTTCGAGCTCGACGCGTCCGGTAAGGACAAGGGGCATCCGGATGCCGCGGGCGCGACAGGGCGCGTGGCGGTGTGGGCCGCGCGCGGCTCACGCGCGGCGGCACTCTTCGATCTCGACGGCGACGGCGACCTGGACATCGTCACCAACGAGTTCAACGCGGCGCCGATGGTGCTCGTCAGCAACCTGACGGAGAAGACGCGCGTCCGCTACATCGCGGTGAAGCTGACCGGGACGACGTCGAATCGCGACGGGCTGGGGGCGATCGTAAAGGTGACCGCGGGCGGGTCGACCTACACCAAGGTCTTCGACGGCAACTCCGGATATCTCTCGCACAGCCTGTATCCGCTGTACTTCGGTCTCGGGGCGAGCGACACGGTGGAGCGGATCGAAGTGACGTGGCCGTCGGGCAAACAGCAGGTCGTCTCGGGCCCGTTGACGATCAATTCACGAATCGACGTCCGCGAGCAGTAGGCTGGGTCCCGAGCGGCGGCGAGAGGCGTCGGCGCGGTGCGTGAGTTGAAGGCCTGCGTCCGCCATGATATATAGGACTTCTATAAAGAAGTCCTACTCATGCCGGAACCCGTCGCCTCGCTCGTCAAGGGCACGCTCGACCTGCTCGTCCTCCGGACGCTCGAACTGGAGCCGCTCCATGGCGCCGCCATCGCCGAGCGCATTTTTCAGACGACCCGAGGGACGTTTCACGTCAAGGCGGGATCGCTCTTTCCTGCACTTCACCGCCTCGAGCAGAACGGGCTGATCGAGGGTGAATGGGAAATGCCTCCCAAGGGGCGCCGCATCAAGTCGTACCGCCTGACGCGGGAGGGACGGCGCCGCCTCTCCGCTGAAAAGGCTTCGTGGCAGCGCGTGGTGATGGCGATGACGCTCGTGCTGGAAGGGGCGTGATCATGTCCATCCTGCGCGCCGTGCTGGCGCGGATCCGGGCGCTGCGGCGATCCGCAGGCGCCGACCGTGACCTGGACGACGAGCTCCGCGCCTACGTCGAGGCCCGCGCTGCGTCCTACGAACGGCGAGGCCTGACACGCGGCGAAGCGGAGCGCGCCGCGCTCATCGAGGTCGGCGGCATCGAGCAGGTCAAAGAACGCGTGCGGGACGTCCGCATCGGCGCGGCGCTCGGGGCGGCGCTGCACGACGTCCGATATGGCGCCAGGGTCCTGTGGCGATCTCCCGCCTATGCGCTGGTCGTCGTCATGACCATCGCGCTCGGCATCGGCGTGAACGCCGCCACCTTCAGCGTGATGCACGCCGTGCTGTGGCGGCCGCTGCCATATCCGGACGCGGCCCGGATCGTCCTCATCGAGGCCGACACGCACGCACTGCCGAGCGCCTATTCGTCAGCCGGCCCGGTATTCGATCCACGGGAGCTGCAGCTGATCACCGGCATCGCACAGCTCGAGGGACGCGATGCGAGTCTGGAAATAGACGGCATGATGGAACGGGTCGCGTCCGCCAGGGTGACCGACGACCTGCTGCCGCTCCTGGGTGCAACCCTGACAGCCGGACGAACGATCGTCACATCCATGGACGCGGACGGCACCCTCCTCAAAGGCGTCGTGATCAGCCACGAGTTGTGGCAGCGTCGGTTCCACGGCGATCCCGGCGTGATCGGACGGCCGCTGACGGTCAACAACATGGCCGTGCAGGTCGTGGGCGTTCTCCCGCCCGCCTTCCGGCTCGTTGTTCCGGCGGCGAACCATGCCGAGGAGCGGGTCGATCTGGTGCTGCCGCGCGATTTCGCGCCGGATCTGATCTATCGCGGGATGCCGTTGTTCGGCCGCGTCGCGCCTGGCGCAACCCTCGCGCAGGCGCAGGCGGAGCTCGACACTGCCGCCGCACGCTTCGCCGCCAGCCATCCATCGGCATACCCGGGCGGATTGCGTATGACGGTGCGGCCGCTGGGCGAGGTGGTCACGCGCGAGGTGAGACCGGCGCTGATGGCGCTCGCCGCGGCAGTCGGGTTCGTGCTCCTCATCGCCTGCGTCAACGTCGCGAATCTGCTGCTGGCGCGGGCGAAGAGACGTGAGCGTGAGCTCGCGGTGCGGCGCGCGCTCGGCGCCACGCGGCTCCGCCTGATTCGCCAGCTTCTGGCGGAGAACCTCCTCCTCGCGCTGCTCGGCGGCGCCGCCGGTTTACTGCTCGCGCGGCTCGGCGTCGACCTCCTGGACTGGCTTCGGCCGGCCCATCTTCCCCGCCAGTCCGAGATCGCCGTCGACGGCGTCGTCGTTCTGTGGACGGCTGGCGTCACACTGGTATCGGCCGCGATCTTCGGGTTGGCTCCCGCCCTGGCGTTCACGCGCGGCGGGGGCGGTCAGCAGCTTCACGCCAGCCGGCCGGGATCGCTCCAGCTGCAGAGCCGTCGACTGCAGCGCGCGCTCGTTCTGGCCGAAGTGGCGCTGTCGATCGTGCCGCTCGTTGCAGCCGGCCTGATGCTGCGCACGTTCATCAAGCTGCTCGACGCGCCCATCGGCTTCGAGCCGGCGCATGTCGTCACCGCGCGGGTGTCGCTGAACCTGAGGAACTTCTCGAGCGTCGAACGCCGGTCGGCGTTCTATCAGACTGCGATGGCGCGCGTGCGCGACCTGCCCGCTGTCGAGGCCGTCAGCATCGGCGGTCCGCTGCCGTTGGCGCCGGTTCAGAGCACGCTGCGCTTCCGGCGGGGCGAGGATCGACAGGGGACCCCTTCGATCGGCATGCACCGCAGCGTCATGCCCGGGTTCCTCGGCGTCATGGGGATTCCGCTGCGCGCCGGCCGGGACATCTCAGATGACGACATCCTTCATCGCCGTCGCGTCGCCATCGTCGACGAGCAGGTGGCGGCGCGATTGTGGCAGGGGGACGCGATCGGCAAACAGTTATCGGTCGAGTACTCGAAGCTGCCCCTGGAGGTCGTTGGCGTGGCCGGTCCGATCCGCGCGCGAGACATCCGCCAGGGCGACACGCTGATGATCTACGTGCCGTCGCACGTGTACGAGATCGAGCAGACCCTCGTGGTGAAGACCCGCGCGCCGCTCTCGACCATCGGGCCGGCGATCAAACGAGCCGTCGAGAGCCTCGGCCCGGGCCGGCCGGTGTTCGACATTCGGCCGATGCAGGAGATCGTCGCAGCGTCCATCGACAACACGCGGTTCACGATGCTGGTGCTGTCCGCGTTCGCCATTGCCTCGCTCGTGCTCGCTGGCGTCGGCCTGTATGGCACGCTCGCGTATCTGACGTCGCAACGTACCCAGGAATTCGGCGTGCGCGTGGCGTTGGGTGCATCGGCGGCCGGCATTCTCCGGCTCGTCATCGGCGAAGGGCTTCTGCTCACCGCGCTCGGCGCGGCAGTCGGGCTGGCCGGCGCCGCGGCGGTTACGCGCACACTCCGCGGGCTGCTGTACGGCGTCACCCCGCTCGACGGCTTCACGATCGCGAGCGCGGTCGCCCTGCTTGCCGCGGTGGCGCTCGTCGCCATCGCCGCGCCGGCCTGGCGCGCCTCTCGCGTCGATCCGGCCACGGCGCTGCGTTCCGAATAGGCCGACGCGCCCCGCGACATCGGTCCTGTCGTCGTCAGAAGCTCACGTCGCGAATCGCAGTGCGCGGGCCGTAGGCTGCGGCCTGCGAGAGGCGCCGGCTCAGATGCCGCGAACGTCGAACCCGAATCCTCGGGCCGCCGCACCGAGCGCCGCGTCGTGTGTCACCATCTGCGGCAGCGGTCCGAGGCGGTCGCGCCAGCTCAGGGCGGTCGCGAGGTGGATGGCGTCCTGCGTGCCGAGCGGCATCGGCATCGGGTCGCTCGCACGGCTCAATACGGGCGGACGCAGCAGCACCAGGTCGACCGCTTCGAGCCACTCGTTCACCACCCCGATCCGCTCGGCCGCCTCGGTCATCGTCAGCGCGCCTTGCGTGCGAAGCCGATCGATCGTCCGTGCGCTTTCGACGGCAATCAATTCGCTCGATACGAGACGGTCATAGGTTCGCAGGTCGTCGAGCGCGCCAGCCTCGCGCAGAACGATGCGGAGGAGCGCCGAAGTATCGAGATACGCGATCACCGGCGGCGACGGTCTTCAACGAGAGAGGCCGTGCTGTCGGTACGCTTCGACGGCCTGGGTGGGAGTTTCAGGTCCCGGAGCGGACGTCTGGCCTTGCGAATCTCGAGGGACGGCGCGGCAACCGGGATGATGCGGGCGATGGGAGTATCGCGGTCGAGCACCGTCACCGTCCCGCCGTTTCGTACGGACCGGAGGTGTTCGCTGAGGCGCGCCTTCAAATCGGCAATGCGGACGTCGCTCATGACCAATTATGGTCACAAGGAGTCTCGAGGGTCAAGGCGTCGATGCCGATCATCCCGAAGCCGATTACCCGCGAGCACGCACACCACTCCGTCCGAAAGCGGTGTCTAATGGCCCGGGGGTGTCCCGCCAATGGAGTTCCGGCATTTCGTGCAACTCGTCGCCATCGGGTTACAGGCGCGCATCCCGATGCACATGACCGGGTTCCCCGGCGTCGGGAAAACGGAGTTCACCAAGAGCCTCGAGGCGGGATTCGAGCGCGCCGGGATCAAATGCAAGGTGATGGTCCTGATCGGGTCGATCCGGGAACCCCAGGACTTCGGCGGCTTTCCGGTGTCGGCGCCCGACGGCGTGCGTCTCCTGCCCATGGCGTGGGCGCGCGACGCGCAGCGCCTCGCCGAGGACGGCTACCTGGTGGTGGTCTTTCTGGACGAACTGACCACCGTGCCGCCGACGACGCAGGCGGCGATGCTGCGGCTGCTGACGGAGAACGTCTGCGGCGAGCTGCGGCTGCCGGACTACGAGCCCGGCAAGGGCGGCGTCGTATATCTGTGCGCCAGCAATGCCGTGGAGTGGGCGGCCGGCGGACAGGAAATCCAGGCGCCGATGGCGAACCGCCTCTGGCACGGCGAGTTCCCGATGGATCACGAGACCTGGTGCGACTTGATGGTGAGCGACTTCCCGGCGCCCGGCAGCATGCCCGTGCTTCCGGCCGACTATCTGGCCAGGTACCATCACGGCGAGCGGGCGATGATCGCCGCGTATGTGAGGGCCGCCGGCCGTGACGCGTGGCTGGCGCCGCCGAGCGATCCCGCCCGGCGGAGCGGACCGTGGCCATCGGGCCGGACCTGGTATCTCGCGTCACGGTTCCTCGCAGCGATCGAGGCCGTCTCGCCGGGCAATCGCGTGCTCCAGGGGGAGGCGCTGGCGGGCCTGGTCGGCGATCAGGCGCTGCCCTTTCTGGAATATCGCGAGGCGCTGAACCTGCCGGATCCGGAGGACATCCTGCGGGATCCCCGACGCTTCGTGCTGCCCGAGCGCGTCGATCGCGCGTACGCGGTGTGCTACGCGCTCGCCGGTGCGGTGCTCAACAACAACACGCCGCTGCGCTGGGAAGCGGCGATGATCGCGCTCGGCGTCGGCAGCCGGAAGAACGCCGACATCCCGGCCGCCGCGGCGCGCACGCTGTGCGACCAGCGGAACCGGCCCGAGGGCCTGATGAAACTGCCCGAGGAGTGCCGTCCCTTCTACGAGCTGATGCAGATGGCGAAGCTGATGCCGCGGGACTGACGGTGAAGCTCCCGTTCCGCGATCTGATTCGCCGCCCGGATCGAACGGCCGACGGCTACTCCCGCGAGCTGCAGGCGGCGCGCGTACGCGCCGCCTATCAACGCAGCTATTTCGCGCCGGCGCTCTTCAGCATGATTCCGGTCGCCACCGACCTGATCGACAGCATGGCCGTCGACGCGCACTGGCGCCTGTACTACAACGATGCGTGGGTGGCGCGGCATACCGTCGAAGAGAACGCGACACTGCTCATCCACGAGGTGGGGCACCTGCTGCGCGACCACGAGGCGCGCAAGAAAGCCGCCGGCCTCACCGATCACCGGCGCTGGAATACCGCGGGCGACTGCGAAATCAACGACGATCTCCACGCCGAGGGCCTGCCGCTGCCCGGCGACCCGCCGTTGCCCGCGAAGTACGGATTGGAGAGCGGCTCCACGGCGGAGACCTACTACAAGCGGCTGCCGATCCCGCCTCGCAGCGATCGACGTGAGGCGACTGCAGAAAGCGCACACGACGCGCCGGACTGCGGATCGGGTGCCCATGGCGAACGGCGATTCTGGGAGTTGCCGCCGGAGGATGAAGGGGATGGCGGAACCCCTGGCGTCGATCGTTTGAAGGCCGAACTCGTACGGCGCGAGGTGGCGCGGCGCATCGACGAAATCTCGACCTTCGCCGGTGATGTTCCACCTGCGTGGCGCCGGTGGGCCACCGCCACGCTCGCACCGAAGGTCGACTACATGGCCACCATCCGTCACGTCGTCCGCAGGGCCTTGCGGGAGAGTACGCTGGGCCGCTACGACCGCACCTACCGGCGCCCGCATCGGCGGCAGGCGTGCTACGGCGAGTTCCTCATGCCCAGCTTCCACCAGCCGCGCCCGCGGCCGGGATTCCTGATCGATACCTCTAGTTCGATGGAAGACTCCCAGCTGGCGCGGGCACTGGCGGAACTGGGGGGCCTGACCCGCCAGCTCGGGTACGGCGCGGAGGTCGTCGTCGCGTGCTGCGACGCCGCGGTCCGCGATGTGCGCAAGGTCTTCCGCGCCGGGCAGGTCGAGTTGTACGGCGGCGGCGGCACGGACCTGGATGTCGGCCTGCGCGCGTTCATCGAAAGGAAGCACGATCCGATCGATCTGCTGGTGATCGTCAGCGACTGCCACACCACCTGGTCGAGCGAGGCGCCTCCGTTTCCCGTGATCACCATCCGCGTCGGCGACGGCCCGCCGCCGCCCTGGGGAAACCGCGCCGGCAACACCGTGATCTCAATCGAGGACCCGCGTGGCTAAGTGGGCGCCGCCTCCGGAGATCAGTCCGTGGCGCCGCCGTGGGCTGATGATCCCGCCGGACTCCCCTTCCGCCTGGATCCGCCTGGCGACATGGGAATTCGGCATGGGGGTGCTGGTGTACGCGGCCGTCGGGTTCGGCGCGCACCTGATCGCCTCGGCGCCTCACAGCATCGTCACGGTGTTCGACCTCACGAATTGCTATGCCGCGGCACCCGTCACGCTGCCATGCGAACGCGTCGCTTACCGCGTCGGCACGCTGAACGCGGCGCTGAACGTATGGTGCGGTCTTCTGTTGACAGCCGTCGCGGCGTGGGTGGTGTGGGATCTGTGGAGCGCGGCGGCGCCCAAACCGATCACCGACGATTTCCTGAAGCTGCTCGAAGACTCGTTCGCCCGCGACTGGCGCAAGCCGCGCACCTGGCCATGGTCGCGAATAGCATGGGCCTACGGCTTCGCGATCGTTGGCGTCACCTCGGCAGCGGGCATGTCACTGCTGCTTGCAGCGCTCTCGGCCTCACCGCCGAGCAGGGCGCCGACGGTTCGTATTGAGACTTCCGAGCAGTTCCGGGTGAGGCAGTGACGTCGCCCGCCAGCGATTGACCGCCTCGATGTGCGGCAGCCGTCCGGGAAGCAGCAGACCCTCTCCGGGACGGTGACGCTATACTCGGCGCAGCTTCAACCTCAAGGGTGCGGC